>NZ_CP022357.1 GCF_002216855.1 Paraphotobacterium marinum | reverse complement strand
AACTCAAGTTTTAGAGAGAAAAAAGAGCCCTTTTAGGTGCTCAAACCAAGATATTTTTTGTGGTGTGTTGTCTTGCTTGGACTCCGACTTTTTCTTAGCTTCATCTTGTAAGCGTCTTTTCGTGAACTCTCGAAGTTCAGCTTCTCTTTTAGCGAGCTCTATGTCTTTCTGTGACAACTCATTGGTAAGCTCTGAAATCTTTAATGTCAGCTCATTTACTTTGTTCTGTAGTGCCTTAATTTCTTCGAATCGCTGATCATGATGCTCTTGATAGATGTCTCTGTCTCTTAACTGTGCTATTTTTTGCTGTTCAAGACGGTTATTAGCTTCTGTGAGCGACTTTTTAAGCTCGGATATTGTGTTAGACTTCTTCTCTTCTTTGGCTCTCTCAAGCTCTGCAATGGCTTCTTGATAGCCCTCTAATGTGTCTGGAAAATCTATATTAAATCTCTTAAATACTAGGACTCGATTTTGTATTTCAGATACAGCAAGCGAGAGCTCCCTTAAATATGGATATTTACAAATGTATGAATAGTTTTTTTTATACATATTCCACTTATTCATAGACCACTCTAAACCCTGTTTTTCTTTTGGGGACTCAATGAATGACCTGAATGAATCAAAGCCTAGTTGCCCGATGATTGATAGCTTTATGTCTTGATTCGATAATCGTCCAGATGCCTCTTTTAACGCAGGTATATTGCGATAGATACAGTCACAAACGTTAATCCACTCCGATTGGTTCTGCTCTTTATCTAAGCTCGTTAGTATCTCTTGCCTTGCTTTTATTGGGTCACTAGTCGAAAAATGATTACTCATAAATAGTCTTAGCCTTTATAGGTCACTTGTACCAACAATAATAGCATATATGTGTATATAAAATATATACATACATACTTTTATAGACTTAAATCACGAATAATAATATTGCTTTCTTTTAGTTTTTTTCCACAAGTGATCTAATTGGTCAAAAGGGTACAAGGTTGGCTTTTTAAACTTACCCACCCAACATAAAAAGTTCTGTGTTTCATGCTTAATCTTATATGTTCTAGTTCGCTCTGCGTCCAGTAGAGACAAGAGTTTGTACGCTTGTTTTCTAACACCATTAAACTTTGGTACTCTTAATAAGTTATAGTGCAACTGTCTCTGCTTCATCTCGTCTTTTTGTCTGACTGCATGTTTAATATCCATTCTCCATTTAGATAATCTGTCATCGGATAACTGGAATGTGTAGGTCGGTGGCTTTCCTATTCTGGGGGTTTTTATTAATGTATATTCATCAAACAAACATAATCGAGTAGATTTTTTTCTTGTATCAGAAAGTGGAACATTAAAGATGCTTTGCTCTTTTCTGCTTTCTTCATTACTTGGCTCTGTCACTAAAAGACAAAAATATATTTTTTGCTTTGTATCGTCTATGTATGAAAAAAGCTGCGAAACTGCCAACCCTTTTTGCTTGGCTCTATATCTAGCGTTCTTGTTCATATCAATATGGTAACGATCAACACACTGATGATAAAATTTGAGGTATCGTTTTGAATCAATGTAATCACAAAAATAAAGGTAATATTTATCACGACTCACTGCTTTTAGTACAGCTCTCATAAAATCATTTTTATAGACAAATAAGCTCATAGCACTCTCCAAAAAAACTAACAACAAAAGACTCAGCTAAATAAAAGTAAAAGCGAGATTAGAAGAGTGCGACAATAAAGATTCCTATAAATAAGACCAAAATCAAAGATTTTGACCTTATAAGAGCTCTTTTATCTTCTATAATTATCAATGAGGTGGTTTTTACCACTATAAAGCGTGGGGTTATGCCCACCTAAAATAATCATAAATTCACTTGGCTGTTGATAGAATATCTAAGCCAATACCTACAGAAAAAACTAACCACTGTCGTCCTGCATGGACTAACCCTATCGGTCATTATTCTAATGACTAAAACCCTGTTATTTTTAATTCTAAGGAGGACTTAAAAAACTGACAAAAAGCCAACATCCGTTTTTTTATTACAAAAAGCCATTGGTTTTTATTCTTTAAAGAAACTGTACTAGACCTATTGAGAACTATGCTCTCAATTGATTTAGAAGCGTTTTACAACCAACCTTAATTTAATTACACACGAAAACGAAAATGCAACCATTAGAACTAGCCATTCTATTGGAAAGAAACTAGCCATTTCTTGCTATGATTTAGCCGTATGCCCGTAATTGGGCTCGTGCGGTTGTGACGAGCGCTAGAGTTTGAAATAACTCTTTCGACTCAATCTAAACTAGATTTTTAAAAAATTGGGCGACAATGAAACGGGCATCGTGGTGACATGATTAACCCTGTTTAGAATAAAATGGTGAAAATCCATAGTAAGGGGTGCTGGAGATGGTACAACTTATTCCTGACACGTGGGTTCCTGAGATAATCGAGAGATTATAGGGTTATGAGGCGAAAGCTGGAATAACTGGTACTCAATGGCGAAAGCTGTTGAGATCGGTGGATAGCTCAAGCGTGTAAAGGTCTCCGTTGAGGTGGCTTTCAGGTAAGTTCAATAAAGCGATGATTTTAGTATCTGGCTATTGCGTTACAAAGAAATGACATGAGTAAATCAGGGTTTTTGGAATCTTTACCGGTCGAAACCATAATATTTATGGGAGTGTTTAACACTAGTGTTTTTTTTCTAGCAAGTCGCGTTATTGATCGATATTTTAAACTAAATTGGGAAGCAGAACTGATTGGAAAAATTTGGCGATTTTTCTGTAAATCAGGAGTGTGGGAGCGATAGTTAATAGGAGTAAAATTTCTGTGTGGATATAGCCGAAAACATAGAAAGAGTGAGGTAGAGTATTAAAGTTTGGCGACTTTTTTATTTTCTCATAGTCTCGTGTAGACAATCCGAAAGCTAGAGTCGTAGCAGTATTTTTTCGTGTTCTGGGTAAGCGTTAAAAGCGTAACCCTTTTAAATTAATTTTGAGTAATCGTTGTCTAATGGCGACATAAAAAATGTAATAGAACATTTTTTTGTACTCTTGAGTCCCTTACTCCTAGCCACGTCTTTTTTGTGGCCAGGAGAAAGGGACCCTTTATTTTTTATGAGATAATCGCTCAACTCACTTGGTTTTTAGAACAAATCCAAAATTCCCAAAAAATCGGCTTTGTGAGAGCCATTCTAAGGCATTTTTTTAGCTTATTAATACTAGAACAACCCTCAAAATCATCAAAAATTATAACAAATTAAGTCTTGTAAGCCCTGTTATTACTGGGTTCTTTCAAATATCAAAATTCTATATCTTTATAAATAAAATTTCGGCTGCACTTTAAGTTTCCCCCCTCAAACTCCCCCCCAAAAAAGAGCAAGAGCATCAGCTGACGCAACATAACTTTTAGGCTAGGTTCAAGAATATTTAACTATTAGCTATGTGCATATTGATGGAAAAGAAAAAGCCCTTTTCCACAATACACACATGGGCTAACAGCCAATAACAAGGCTTGGGTTTTTTTTAAGAATAAGAGCAATACTTCGTAGATTATCTGATATAGCTTATCCTGTTCACTTTTAAAGTAAGCCCTCTTTTTTCCTCTTATAGTAGGTAGTTTTTCCTATCCCTAATTTAAGCCAAGGCTTTGTTGTGTTCTCGGAGTCTGGCACTGGCTTTCTCTTAGACTTCTGACCTCCGATCTTTCCTTTTCTAGCACACCAGTCAGAAAAGCCCTTAGATGTATATTTTCTCTCAACAAATCGAGACACGCTTTTAGCTATCGCTTTCACTTCACTAAAATTCATGGGTTCAGTGTATTGTGAGTTAAACTTTAGAGCTTCTTCAAGTACAGCTCTTTCAAAGGCTTTAGGACTCACATACGTCTTTCTGCTTTCCGTATAAGCCCAATTCCTCACGTAATCAAAAGTATTGCAGTTTCTTTTGGCATCAACATCATCTAGCTCTAATCTATCATTCAAATCTAAATAATCAGATAACTCATCAAGTGTATAATTCTCATTTCTTACTACCCACGTTTTCCAACAATCATGTAGTGGATTTTTGCAAAGAAAACCTTTGTAACCAACATCAGCACCAAGCTTTTTATGTAAGGATTGGTAGACAGCCATGTAATAATCAATCGCTTTTCTGGAACCGTCATGTGCCACTCTTACGGACGTTTCTAAGCTATACATTTGATGACTTCTTGCGTTGTGTGGGTTTATGGTAATAATATTCGGTGCAGGAGCACCAACTTTTTCAAACTGTATTGCAGATTGTTCCTGATCCATATCGAATACTAGATAATAAACGTGGGTTCTGGTGTTTGGCTGTATATAACGCATATCAATAGATCTTTGTCCATGCGTCGCTTTATGCGTGTACCTAATCTTACAACCTGTTTCGATTTCGTTTGTTGAGTAAGTTTTTTCGTGGAGTCGATTCTTAAATATATCTAGTGCATTTAACAAGAAGCACCGCACTTATGGCGATACTGGAGGATTTGATTTTTACGTCGTTGTGTCATATAATTTTCCTGTAACTTTGAAGCCTTGCTAGAGTCTGGATCGCCAAATCTTTTAACGACTTTATGCAAGGTTTTTCTTTTACTAGTGCCTTAAAATTTATAACATATTCATGCTCTTGTCGACAAATTTCTAACCTAAAGTGACATTTATCAAACTTTAAAAACTTTATAAAATAGAGTGTTCATCACAAATATCATTAAAAACATCTAAAATCAGAAATAAAAATCGACTTAAAATATTTCTACAATTTACTTAACTGTTTATCCCCAATTTTTGTGGACTTTTCTTGTAAAAATAAGCCTTTCGCTAGATTTTAAAAGGGGTGGGTGCATGTAAGATCCATTATGTTAAATTGCAAAAATACCTAACTGACATGAATGGGGAGATTGTGAAAACACCTAACTGACATGAATGGGGAGATTGTGAAAACACCTAACTGACATGAATGGGGAGATTGTGAAAACACCTAACTGACATGAATGGGGAGATTGTGAAAACACCTAACTGACATGAATGGGGAGATTGTATTTTTAATGTAAAACTCATCTTTTGCCATGCTCCCAAAAGTCTTAACAAGACCAATAAAACCAAGGTCTACAAGCCAATTTTAAAGACAAAATTTTATATAGGATTTTTTAAATAAAATATAAAAAAAAGTCCTATTTAATCGAGTTAAGGTCAATTCGTCACTGTGTCAAAGCCAGTAATATCAGGGAGTCTTAAATCATATAGGAGTTATCACAAAATCATATAAGAGTTATCTCAATGCTCATATAAGAGTTATCGCCAAATCTTTGTAACCTATTGAAAAACATAGGGGTTCTCGTGGGTTCTGGTCAGAACCCAACAGAACCCAGCTTTAATGCAAATTTTTTGAAATTTTTAAGGTTTCAGTAAATCATCGACAAACCCTTATAGTACAAGGGTTCGAGGACATTCCCATTTATGGGCGTGGGGTGTGTAATAAAATACTCAAATAAAAGTAAGGCTTTTTTCTTTTTTCTTTTTTTTTGGAAGAGAAATCCTTTATAAAAA